>NZ_CP139004.1:0-2500 GCF_044598075.1 Brevundimonas sp. R86498
TTGAAGTGTCTCACCGGTGTGAGGTATTAGTGGGTGCGGGAGCAGGATTTGAACCTGCGACCTTCAGGTTATGAGCCTGACGAGCTACCGGGCTGCTCCATCCCGCGGCAGAGGGAGTTTGTGAAGGAAGATGTTGGAGAGAAACTCACGCATATCTGTCTGATAGACCCGGCGGCGACCTACTCTCCCGCGCCTTGAGACGAAGTACCATTGGCTCTGGAGGGCTTAACGACCGAGTTCGGAATGGGATCGGGTGGGGAACCTCCGACATAACCACCAGGTCAATCAGAAAGATATGAGTGAGAAGACATTGTCTATTCAATAGATCGAATGAGTTTTGCTGAGAAACGATCAAGCCGATCGGATTATTAGTACCAGTAAGCTTCACGCGTCGCCGCGCTTCCACACCTGGCCTATCAACGTGGTAGTCTTCCACGATCCTCAGCGAAGCCTTGTTTTGAGGTTAGTTTCCCGCTTAGATGCTTTCAGCGGTTATCTATTCCATACTTAGCTACCCTGCTGCACAACTGGCGTCATGACAGGTCCACCAGAGGTATGTCCATCCCGGTCCTCTCGTACTAGGGACAGATCCTCTCAAGCTTCGAACACCCACGGCAGATAGGGACCAAACTGTCTCACGACGTTCTGAACCCAGCTCACGTACCACTTTAATCGGCGAACAGCCGAACCCTTGGGACCTGCTCCAGCCCCAGGATGTGATGAGCCGACATCGAGGTGCCAAACTTTGCCGTCGATATGGACTCTTGGGCAAAATCAGCCTGTTATCCCTAGAGTACCTTTTATCCGTTGAGCGATGGCCCTTCCACGCGGGACCACCGGATCACTATGGCCGACTTTCGTCTCTGCTCGACTTGTCAGTCTCGCAGTCAGGCGGGCTTATGCCATTGCACTCGACGACCGATTTCCGACCGGTCTGAGCCCACCATCGCGCGCCTCCGTTACACTTTAGGAGGCGACCGCCCCAGTCAAACTACCCACCACGCCATGTCCCGGGACCGGATAACGGCCCTCGGTTAGACGTCAACGACAGTAAGGGTGGTATTTCAAGGATGGCTCCACCAGAGCTGGCGCCCCGGTTTCATAGCCTCCCACCTATCCTACACATACGGTCGCTAACGCCAAGGCGAAGCTATAGTAAAGGTTCATAGGGTCTTTCCGTCTGACCGCGGGAACCCCGCATCTTCACGGGGAATTCAATTTCACTGAGCCTGTGCTGGAGACAGTGGGGAAGTCGTTACGCCATTCGTGCAGGTCGGAACTTACCCGACAAGGAATTTCGCTACCTTAGGACCGTTATAGTTACGGCCGCCGTTTACCTGGGCTTCAGTTCGTCGCTTTCACAACTCCCTTTAACCTTCAGGCACCGGGCAGGCGTCAGACCCTATACGTCGCATTGCTGCTTCGCAGAGCCCTGTGTTTTTGCTAAACAGTCGCTACCCCCTGGCTTGTGCCACTCTGCAAAGGTTGCCCTGAGCAGAGTCACGCTTATTCCGAAGTTACGCGTGCAATTTGCCGAGTTCCTTCAGCACAGTTCTCTCAAGCGCCTTGGTATGCTCTACCTGACCACCTGTGTCGGTTTCGGGTACGGTCTCTGCCAGAGTTATTTCCAGGGACAACTTCCCTGCCAGGACAATCCAATAAGCCCTGACAAGTTACGCCATCCGTCACTTCTGGCTGGTGCAGGAATATTTACCTGCTTCCCATCGACTACGCTTTTCAGCCTCGCCTTAGGGGCCGACTAACCCTGCGCAGATTAGCTTTACGCAGGAACCCTTGGTCTTTCGGCGGGAGTGTCTCTCACACTCCTTATCGTTACTCATGTCAGCATTCTCACTTCCGATACCTCCAGCCAGGCTCACGCCTGACCTTCACCGGCTTACGGAACGCTCCGCTACCGCTCGCTTACGCGAACCCATATCTTCGGCGCATGGCTTGAGCCCCGTTACATTTTCCGCGCAGGATCGCTTGATCAGTGAGCTGTTACGCTTTCTTTAAAGGATGGCTGCTTCTAAGCCAACCTCCTGATTGTCAAAGCAATCCCACATCGTTTCCCACTTAGCCATGACTTGGGGGCCTTAGATGATGGTTAGGGTTGTTTCCCTTTTCACGACGGACGTTAGCACCCGCCGTGTGTCTGCCCGATAGTTCTCTCAGGTATTCGGAGTTTGGTTAGTATTGGTACCGCTCGCGCAGCCCGCAACCATCCAGTGCTCTACCCCCTGAGGAATTCGTCGGACGCTCTACCTAAATAGATTTCGCGGAGAACCAGCTATGTCTAGGTTTGATTGGCCTTTCACCCCTATCCACAAGTCATCCCAGAATTTTTCAACATTCACGGGTTCGGACCTCCAGTAAGTGTTACCTTACCTTCATCCTGCTCATGGATAGATCACCTAGTTTCGGGTCGTCATACGTCGAACTTAGCGCCCTGTTCAGACTCGCTTTCGCTGCGCCTACACCTAACGGCTTAAGCTTGCTC